>BPHE01000003.1:0-10709 GCA_026003395.1 Vicingaceae bacterium | reverse complement strand
GAGGTATTCACGGAGAGTTTCTTAAAGTGTTCTCCGTTTTCATCGACTCATTTTTGCATCAAAATATAAATGTCGGGGATTTGAAAACCTCACCCCGCCCTTATGGGCGCCCCTCTCCTTGTGAAGGAGAGGGGCTTGGGGAGAGGTCTTGACTTTCTCAATTGCAAAAATGCTTGCCTTCCTGGCATTTTGCGTTTCTATAATTCGTAATTGCATCAAAATAGAATTGTCGGGGATTTGAAAACCTCACCCCGCCCTTGCGGGCGCCCCTCTCCTTGTGAAGGAGAGGGGCTGGGGGAGAGGTCTTGACTTCTCAATTGCAAAAATGCTTGCCTTCCTGGCATTTTGATTTCTATAATTCGTAATTGCATCAAAATATAAATGTCGGTGATTTTAAAATCTCACTCCGCCCTTATGGGCGCCCCTCTCCTTGCAAAGGAGAGGGGCCGGGGGAGAGGTCTTTATTTCTCAATTGAAAAATGCTTGCCTTCCTGGCATATTTCGTTTCTATAATTCGTAATTGCATCAAAATAGAATTGTCGGGGATTTGAAAACCTCACCCCGCCCTTGCGGGCGCCCCTCTCCTTGTGAAGGAGAGGGGCTGGGGGAGAGGTCTTGACTTCTCAATTGCAAAAATGCTTGCCTTCCTGGCATTTTGATTTCTATAATTCGTAATTGCATCAAAATAGAATTGTCGGGGATTTGAAAACCTCACCCCGCCCTTATGGGCGCTCCTCTCCTTAGGAAGGAGAGGGGCTTGGGGAGAGGTCTTATCATGTAAAAAGAAATGTAGTCCACTGCAAAAAAAAATCGTATTTTAGATTTTCAATAAATTGACATTCTAAAGTGTCAAAATCACGAGACCCGGAATTTTTCACGTAGAGTTTTTCTTTTCTGTGTTTCTCCGTGGCGAATTTAATTTTTCAACCCTTTATTTGATTTTCAAGCTCAACACCTCTTTACCTTCCAATGTAGCCGTCAGCAAGTCGTTTTTTTCTACCTTACCTACACCGGACGGAGTACCTGTAAAAATCAGATCTCCAATTTTTAAGGTAATAAATTGTGAAACATAGGAAACAATCTGATCAAAGTTAAATATCATCTGCGATGACTTGCCATCTTGCACCAATTGTTGATTTTTAAAAAGTTTAAAATGTATATTGGAGGGATCGGGCAGATCTGTGATGGGGACAAACATACCTACGGGAGCTGACCAATCAAAAGCTTTGGCTTTTTCCCAGGGAAGTCCTTTTTTTTTCAATTCTTGCTGGACATCTCGTGCAGTAAAATCAATACCAACGGTGATTTCATTATAATAGCGGTGAGCAAATTGTTGATCGATAAATTTACCTGTGCGGCAAATCTTTATTACAAGTTCCGCTTCGTAGTGAATATCTCTAGAGAAGTCAGGAATAAAAAATGGCTGATTTTTAGGAATAAGGGCCGTTTCCGGTTTAAGAAAAAATACAGGTTCTTCGGGAATTTCGTTGTTTAACTCTTTAGCATGTTCAGCATAGTTACGTCCGATGCAAATTATTTTCATCTACTTGACATTTTATTTTCCAACCAAATTTTTGTCAAAACTTTTTTTGTATATAACGGGAAATCACTTTTTTGAATCCAGTCATAATATTGTGGCTCTTTTTTGAATACCTCAGATACAGGTTGACCCTTGTATTTTCCAAAATTAAAGACAGGCACATTGTTTTCATTTAACACGATTCTTCCCGAAAAATCCACAAAATTGTTGTATTTTGAAAATTCTACCACATCATTATAAGAAGTCAATATATCGTTATATTTTTCGAGTTGAGAAAGAAAAACTTCATAAGTAGCTTGCACATCGGCAAGTGCTGAATGTGCGTTTTCCAAATCTTTGTTGCAATAGAATCGGTAGGCAGCTGAGAGATTGCGTGTTTCCATTTTGTGATAGATGGTTTGTACATCTATGATATTTTTTTTGGAAAAATCAAAATCAATGTCGCATCTTAAGAATTCTTCGGCCAACAATGGCAAATCAAATCTTTGAATATTGAAACCACCCAAATCCGCATGATCTATAAAACGTAAAATTTTATGTGCCACTTGTTTGAAAGTGGGGCAATCCTTAACCATATCGTCAGTGATTCCATGAATTGCAGAAGATTCGGGGGGAATGGGCATTTCAGGATTTATCAAATACTCCAAAGATTCGGTATGATAATCGGGGAAATGTTTTACCATAGCAATTTGCACAATACGGTCTTCGGTTATGTTGATACCTGTAGTTTCCAAATCAAAAAAGACGATTGGTTTTGGAAATTTGAATTGTTTATGAATCATAGAATATTTTTATTGTTTTGTAATTTTAAAAGTTTGTTCGATCATTTCTTCAAAATCGCTTTTTCCTTTGATGGTTAAAGGAAAGGTTTTTTCAGGATATCCAGGCACTTCGATGATAATTTCGTAATGACCCGGTTTGAGAATCATGATAAAAGACCCATTGCGTGGATTGGGAATATAAGTTCCTACTTCCTGCATAGTGCGGGTATTGACAGCCCTGATAAAGGCATCGGTAACAGGTTGGTCAGAACCCTCGGTAAAAATTTTTGATTTTACCACTGATTGTCGTTCATCCTTATCTTTGAAAGTGATACGGTAGATATCCCAGTCACCTTTGCTGTCGGGGCGCCACATGGCAACATAGGCATGACGTTGGTCTTCAGTGAAAGAAATCACATAATTATCTTCAGGAGTATTGATTGGATATCCTAAATTTTCAGCCGGTGTCCAGGTATTTGTTTCAGGATCCCATGTAGATTTGAATAAATCCATACCACCTATACTGTTTCGGCCATTTGAAGCAAAGTAGAGTGTTTGACCATCATAAAACAGGTTGGGATAATCTTCATCATCCGGTGTATTGATATTTGGACCAAGATTCTGAGGTAAACCCCATTCGCCATTAGGAAGTTTGCGGCTCATCCAGATGTCGCGTCCTCCTAATCCACCTTTGCGGTCTGATGAAAAGAAAAGGGTGTTACCATCAGCCGAAATGGTGGCTGCTCCTTCAAAAGATGAAGTATTGACCGGTTCTCCAATAGGTTTGATTCTGCTAAATTTTCCGTTTTTTTCTTGTGCGATATAAATATCTCCGACTTCTTTCAATCGGTCTACATAAATAAAAATGGTCTTGCCATCATATGAAAGCCCTACAACCTGTTCGTCATAAATACTATTGATGAGAGACGACATCATTTTGGCCGTCTGCCACTCGCCGTTTTCAACATGTGTTTCATAAACATCAGAAGGATAATATCCGTCTGTTTCTCGTGAGCCTTTTCCTTTACGACGGGATGTGAAAACCATGTAACTTTCATTAGGGGTAATATAAGGGTTATAATCGGCATATTCGGAATTGATCTTATCGCCTGCATTTTCAAACTCGACATCTACAGGATCGTTGTATATTTTACGTGCAAAGGAAAGATATTGCAATTGTTTGTCTACCTCTTTCTGATATTTTCCTTTGCCAATGGCTTTATATTTCATGTAAGTATCTTCGGCTTTGTCAAATTCATAATTGTAATGATAAGCCAATGCAAGAAAATACCAGGCATCGGGGTCAGCTTTTTCTGCCCGGGTGGCTTTTTCGAAATATTGGATAGCCGGTTTTTTATCGCCATGTATTTGCAATACACAATAGCCTGCCCGGAAGTTGTATAATTCGTTGTCGGGATCTTCTTTAAGAAGCATTTGATATGCCTTTAAGGCATCTATGTAATTGTGAAATTTAAAATGTTCGGCGGCGTCTTCAGGATAAACACGTTTTTGGGCAACCAACTCAAATGTAAAAGAATACATTAATAAGCTTATAAATAAGCAGCTTTTCAAGCCCGTCTTTATCATTACAAATACTATTTTCATCTTACATTCACTACCATCAAGAATGATACCTCGAAAAACAAAAGTAATAAAATTATGTTAATCCATTGTGAATATGTAAAAATAAGAATGCTGTATACTGAGAGAATTTACAAACTTCCCCAATATTTTCTCAATATCCATTCCAATGCACTGAGTATAAGGCAAATAATGAGAATAAAAGGCCAGAAATGCCAGGGTAATTGGCGATGTGTAACATAAGAAAATTCCGGTAATTGATTGTTTTGTAATAAAGAATCGATACATTGATCAAAATTTTCAATAGGAAAGAAAAGACCGTTGTTGTTGGCCGCCATTTTATACAACAAATCAAAATCTGCACGTGTTTCGATTAACTCCACAGGTTGATTGTTGATCAAAAAAGAACCCGAGCTTGTATATCTTTTCCCTTGCCATTCTGTGTATGCAGTCCAAGAATATCTGCCCGGATTAAGTTGTCCGGCATTGAAAAAATATGATTGATTTCCACGGTTAAATTTAGTTTTAATCTTTTCACCACCGGGTTTTTCAATTTCTATCCATACTTCGGGATCGTTGATCAATTGAAGGTTGTCGTTGTAAAATTCGGCTTCCAATAATACAACGTCATACATATCGTAGTAGGGACGGGTTTTTATTTTCAGCCGGTTTTTGCCGGGCGTGGAAGCAAGGTATTGTATCATTCCGTTCCACCATTGATAAATTTGCGTGTGATTGTTGGTGGCCAGATAGGAATAAATTTTCCAACGCCAAAAATTTTCACCCAAAATAAAGCCGGTTTTGGTTTCGTTGAGGGTGTAAAACCAAATCAAGGGAAAATTTGTTTTAACTCCGTTGATATTTTGATACATCATGACTGCATTGGGTTGATTGAATTTTACTTCGCAGAAAGTGAAGTTTAAAGGAGGAAAATCACTTGCCATAGATTGAAATTCATCTGAGATCTTAAATAAATTGAAATCCTTGTTAAAATAGGCAGTTGCCTGATGTGTCCGGTTGTTTTTGGGAATTATGCCACTTTGAGGTATTTGTTCTGTCAAATTTTGCAGGTTTGATCTTGTGCCTGCAATAAACAATCTGGCGGTATTGGTAGTAAGGAATCTTTTGACATTTGATGCTTGTAAGGGGGTTTTATATGTGGGAATCTGATAAAAAATTATCAAGTCATAAGGACCAGGCAACCTGGCCGGTTTGTAAGGCAAATCTATGTCGGCTTCGATATTTCCGCTTGCTTGCATGGCCGATAACATAAAACTTATGTCGGGATGGGGAAATTCTGCAACAATCAACACTTTATGTTTGATGTCTATTACATCCACATAAAATGTAAATTCATTGTCGACAGTATTTTTTTCGTCAGGCAAAGGGACCCATTTTACTTTGTAGACATTTTGACCTTTTTTTGTCGGCTTGAGTTCAGCCGCTATCACTTTTCCGAATGAATTGTTATTGACGGAAATATTCTGAGAAAAAATGGCATTGCCTACTTCGTCTTCAATTTTCAAAACACTATTTTCTTGCGCGCACTGCTCGGCTTTTAATAAAATTTCAATCTTAAAATTATTGCCTAAAAAAACGGTGGAGTTATGTCGAACGTCTTCAATTTTGAGATTTTTCACCTGGTGGGTGTCACCAATCCCAATAGTATAAAGTATGTGGGAATAAAGATCTATATTGGCAGGATTGAATCCTTTATTGTAAATACCGTCGCTAATCAAAATAAAAGCAGCAGGAGGATGCTTGAAGTAAGCCGATGCGAGAGATTGCAATGGAGTGGAGAGGTCTGTGGAGTTATCGTCGAATGTAAGATACCAGCCATTTCGCAAATTTTCACCAAAACTTTGATAAATGATGTTGAATTTGCCCGAAGTTTTTTCTTCGGTTATTTGTTTTAAACGTTTATAAAGTCCGGCAAGATCCGACGAGTCCTTTACAACTCTTAACGAGCGGCTGTTATCAGCCAGCAAAACAAGATCCGGCTTTTGAATATTTTTAGTTTTAGTATCGATCACAGGATCGATCAATAAAACCAGAAGTAAGAACAACCAAAGGAAGCGAATGAGACCTAAAATTTTTCGTTGTCGTGGAGAGAAGATATTGTGACGGTAATACAACCAAAAAGATACCCCTGCCGCTACTAAAGCAAAAAGGAGCATCCAATAAGCAGGATACTGAAACTGTATATTGAATAAAATTATTTTATTGGCAATCATTAAGTCATCATTGCGCCGCAAACGGGAATAACCTGCCCGGAAACATAAGTCGAAAGGTCGGAAGCCAGGAACAGACATACATTGCCGACATCTTCGGGGGTGCCGGGTCTTCTTAAGGGAATATCGTTGATCCACTGTTTTTTGATGTCTTCGGGAAGGTTTGAGGTCATATCGGTTTCAATAAAACCCGGAGCTACGACATTACAACGAATGTTTCTTGGTCCTAACTCAATGGCTACCGACTTGCTGAAACCAATTATACCTGCTTTTGAAGCAGCATAATTAGATTGACTGCCGTTACCTTCAACGCCCACCACAGACGAGATATTGATTATGCTGCCGCTTTTTTGCCGTATCATTTGTTGGGCACAGGGCTGCGTAAGATTAAACGCCGATTTTAGATTCACACGAATCACGTCATCCCAATCTTTTTCGCTCATTCTGATTAAAAATCCGTCACGGGTAATTCCGGCATTATTAACGAGAATGTCGATTCTGCCAAATTCTTTGACCACATCGTTGACAAGTTGTTTGGCACTTTGATAATCAGAAGCATCTGATTGATAGGCCAAAACTTTTACTTGATATTTTGAAGAAAGTTCACCGGCCAAATCGTTGGCTGCTTGAGAGGATGAAAGGTAAGTGAAAGCTACCGAACATCCATGACGGGCAAAAATTTCTACAATTCCTTTACCGATACCACGCGATCCGCCGGTTACGATGGCTACCTTATTTTCAAGAAGTTTCATACATCAACAGATTAAGCTTTGACCATAACTTCGGCAACAGTTTTACCTATCCGGGCCGGTGATTCAACCACATGAATGCCGCATTCACGCATGATGGCCATTTTGGCAGCTGCTGTATCTTCTTTCCCACCAACAATAGCACCGGCATGACCCATACGGCGTCCGGGAGGAGCTGTTTGTCCGGCTATGAAACCAATAACGGGCTTATTGCCATGTTGTTTTATCCAACGTGCGGCATCGGCTTCCATTGTACCACCGATTTCACCTATCATTACTATGGCGTCCGTGCCGGGGTCATTCATAAATAGTTCTACGGCTTCTTTGGTTGATGTGCCAATAATAGGATCCCCACCAATACCTATGGCTGTAGATATACCCAATCCGGCTTTAACAATCTGATCGGCTGCTTCATAGGTTAATGTGCCGGATTTCGAAACTATACCAATATTGCCTTTTTTGAAAACAAATCCGGGCATAATTCCCACTTTGGCTTCACCGGGAGTAATCACACCGGGGCAGTTTGGTCCTATTAATCGGCTTTTTTTATCTTTCAGGTAATCTTTAACCTGTATCATATCTTTGGTAGGAATGCCTTCGGTGATAGCCACTATAAGTTCGATGCCCGCTTCGGCTGCTTCCATGATGGCATCTGCAGCAAATGCCGGAGGTACGAAGATGATGGACACATTGGCGCCGGTTTCTTTTACGGCTTGTTCGACCGTGTTAAACACAGGACGGTCAAGATGTTTTTGGCCACCTTTGCCGGGAGTGACGCCACCCACCACATTGGTACCATATTCGATCATTTGCCCGGCATGAAATGTTCCTTCATTGCCGGTAAATCCTTGCACGATAACTCTTGAATTTTTATTGACTAATACGCTCATGGGATAAAATTTTGGTCAAAAATAAAACTTAATTATTTAAACTACCAATTTAAATTGATTTTTCTTTTTTAAAAAACTTGCGATTGATAATAAATGTTGTCATTTTTAGTAGTTTGCAAAAGCCGTGTTAGTGAATCATTTTATCCCGGTTTAAAAGATATGTGTTAAATTTTTAAAAGTAATTTTCAACATTTTGATATGGTTATATTATCGGAGAAACATGATTATTTTTTAAACTTTTTATGAAATTTACGTCTAAATGCTGTTCGTAACAAAAAACATAGACCATTGACAAAAGAGGAGAGAGTAGAAAAATTTAATGAAATCTATAGCCAAAATGCCCAAAAAGTATATGGATTGGTAAAATCATTGATCATCGATCAAGAGGAAGTGTATGATGTATGTCAGGATATTTGGGTGAAGGTTTATTCGAAACTGGATACATTCCGCAATCAATCACGGGTTTCAACATGGATTTATCGCATTGCATACAATGAATCTATTGACCATTTGAGAAAAAATAAAAAATATGCTGAAAATATATCCTTGGAAACCGAATACGAAGATAGGATTATCTCTGCCGAAGAAAATTCAATACATCCGGAAAAATTGGAAACAGTATTTATGGAAGCGATCAAGACACTGCCAACATTGCAAAGGACGGTGTTTTATTTGAGATATTTTGAAGAGTTGCCATATAAAGAAATAGCCGGTTTGTTGGATAAAAATGAGAGTACGGTAAAAAGCAGTTATTTTTTTGCCGTACAAAAAATAAAAGATTATATAACACAAAAATTTAAGTAGAATTTTAAACTTTCAAATCAATGACACGTCAAAAGTATATGAAAGCAGATATCCGAAAAATATTTCCGATTGACGAGACCGTAATGGAAAAAATAAGGCAAAATGCCATAGAACAAGGTGATAAAGTGATTTTTAGAAAGAAAGTTTTAAGAATTACTTATTCAATTACGGTTGCTGCGGCCATCATATTATTGGTTATTTTCTTACCATTTCTAAATAAATCATCCACTGACCACGAAGTAGTAGGAATGGAGGATTATTTGACCGAAAAGGTTCTATGGTTTGAATGGGAAGATTATTATGTGCAATATGCATCTGAAGAAAAAACGGATGAAGATTTTTTTATAGAAGACCCTTATTATGAAGAAATTATTAACCAACAAATTCAATACAGTTATGAAAACTATGATGAGACAAATTAAATGGAATTTTATTTTCTTATGGATTCTATCCTGTATGATTCCTGCTTGGATGATGGGACAAAATCCGTCGCAAAAAAATGAAAAATCCCAAAAAAGGGAAAAGTTTCAAGCCATGAAAGTGGCATATTTTACGGAAAAACTTCAACTGACAGAAGAAGAAGCGGCAAAATTTTGGCCGGTTTTCAATGCTTTTGAAGATGAAATGAGAGAGCTGCGAAAAGAACATCAACGCACATTTAAGCAAAGAAAAGAGGAAGACATTTTACAACTACCGCCCGCCGAGGCAGATGTTTTAATTAAGAAACATCTTGAATTGAAGCAAAGAGAATTGGATTTAGAAAAAAAGTATCTTGTGAAATTTATGGAAATACTTCCCAAGCAAAAGGTTGTGATGTTGTTGAAAGCACAAAAAGATTTCGGGAGATTTATTATGAGTCAATTGCGAAAAGGTGATGAAAGGCCACCCCATCCGATGGATTAAAGTAAAAAGGGCGTAAGCCCTTTTTTTATTGAGTTTTGTCAAGTATCAATCCTATTTCCATGGCAAAATGCAAAGGGTCTACCGGCATCATATGTTCAATTTTGTATGTATACGTGCCGGTTTCATGAAACTTCTTATTTGCTTCGATCAAATGTTCACTATCCCAAATATCATAACCCGGATCACCGATATAGTTTCCGCTTTCGTCTTTTATTTTGACCGTGTATTCTTTTTGAGTTTCTTTCCCGCTTGGGCTTTTTTCGGTGATTTTAACTTTTAGGTGATCAAATTGATAGCCATTGGCAAATCTGAATGCCAGAAAGAAATGGTATGTTGGTGCAGTGTCGTTTACAGGTATTTCAAATGTTCTGATATCTTTTTTTAACCATTCTATATTGGGAGATAATTCGAGGTGTTTTTCATACACTCTGTTTTCCGACCGGCAGGCGATAAGTAATATTGAAATTAATGACAAAATGTATATTCTCATAAAAAATTAAATTTATTGTTTTTGCGAAAATAAAATTTTTAAAGCTTATTGCTATGATCAATCCTGGAGATTTTTCCACCATATTGGAATATCTTCTTAAAATTTTATTCAAAACGGTTGTTTTTTATGTTCACGGGTTGTTTCAAATCTCCAAAACGGCAATAAGTGTTTTGTCTTCGATGTTAAATATTTAGTTTAAGATTCAAGATTTTATTTGTTTTATGTAAAAAAACAGACGAAAATCAGGTCGTTTATGTATCTTTACGCCAAAAAACATATGTTTCAAAAAGATTTGTTAAATGGGCATTACATTATCGTCACCGGAGGAGGAACCGGTTTGGGCAAATCCATGACCAAAGCGTTTATTGAGTATGGTGCCAATGTGTTGATTTGTAGCCGTAAAGCAGAAGTTTTGGAAAAAACCGCAGGAGAAATCGAAGAACAATATCCCGGTAAAATAATTTGGCATCCTTGTGATGTGAGAGATTATGGGCAAGTGGAGCAAACTTTAAAAAAAGCTGTGGATACCTGGGGAAAAGTGACCGGTTTGGTCAATGCTGCTGCCGGCAATTTCATCAGTCCGACTGAAAGGTTGAGTCCCAGAGCATTTGACGTAATCGTAGACATAGTTTTGCGTGGCACATACAACATGTCGCTGGCATTAGGCAAATATTGGATAGAAAACCAAATTAAAGGAAATATCATCAATATCATCACCACTTATAGTTGGACCGGAAGCGGGTTTGTGACACCCAGTGCA